>NZ_JAKEVI010000010.1:0-2848 GCF_022398495.1 Shewanella sp. Isolate8
CGGTTAATTACGCAGGTAATTGTTTGGCTGACAAAGCCGTAACGAAGCGAAGCGCGGAGTGTACTAGAGTACATGAGCACTGCAGCGAGGAAACAATGCCGTCAGACGAAGAATTAACCAGTAAGAATTTGTCTGGAAACCATAGCATTGTGGCCCCACCTGATCCCATCCCGAACTCAGAAGTGAAACGCAATCGCGCCGATGGTAGTGTGGGGTCTCCCCATGTGAGAGTAGGTCATTTCCAGGCGCTAATTTCGCTTAACCTTTAAGGTGTAGCAAAATAACCAAGCGCATTTTAGAGTAAGACGCATAGTTATTTAACAGTTTTGTGCTGATATGGCTCAGTCGGTAGAGCGCATCCTTGGTAAGGATGAGGTCCCCAGTTCGATTCTGGGTATCAGCACCACTAAATTTGTCTGGAAACCATAGCATTGTGGTCCCACCTGATCCCATCCCGAACTCAGAAGTGAAACGCAATCGCGCCGATGGTAGTGTGGGGTCTCCCCATGTGAGAGTAGGTCATTTCCAGGCGCCTAATTATTCTCGAAAGAGAGTCGAAAAATCCCCTGCACACTGTGCTGGGGATTTTTTCGTTTAACGGTTTTTGAAATATCGAGTCGAACATGGGAAATATAAAAAGCCCGAACGCAGTGAGGTGCATTTCCAAGTGGAGTAGGGCGAATATCGCGATAGCGATGTGCTTATGGCTAAAAGATATTCCCGACACTTTCAGCATTCCCTACATCCATGTAGGTCAGCGCGAAGCTTTAGCGTAGCTGGCCATGACAGGCGCTAATTAAGTGAAGGAGCCACCTGAATAAGGTGGCTTTTTTGCGTTTAGGGTTTATGAAATTATCGACACTTTCTCTCAAAACTGCCTTAATTAAAGTCAGGTGGTTGATTCACTTATGTAGGCATGAATGCCTACTCCCAACATCGTCCCACCGCTGAACGGGCTCCCAGGCTCGCAGTCTAGCTGCTTTGCGCTCCAGCCAGCCATCCATCAAGCTTTGCTTAATAAGCGATGCCTTTTGCCTCCATGTGAGAACTGTCTGTACGCCCTTTTACATGTCGGCGCATGCTTTCCAGGTTTCTTTGTTTGATGGCTAGTGTTGGTGCAGTTGGTTATCTATATTGGCCAGGAATGTTGATTTCTATGTTTGTCGACAAATGCCAAGCAATATCGACACTTCCATTACCACTTGTGACAGCCCACTGCTCAGTAGAAGGTTGTGGTAACCCGCCTCTCGTATCGCAAAGCCCTTGGATGCAGCGCATTCAAAGTAGATCTTCTTTCCCTCATACGCATCCAGGCAATAATAAATAGTTGGTTATTTGATTTGTCTACTCGAACATGGGCAGGGGCTTATTGAATGCATGTTATATATGAGGGGCATGCGAAGAGTATGGTCGGAATTTACGGTGAATGGGGTCGATCTCATAAGGAGTAGTGAAGAGTCACCTCAACCAGCGGCCGTGATTTGTGTAGAGCTTTTTAAAAATTTGCGCATGTTCGCCATGTTCTTTAGGTAAGAAGGCTATTAGCTTATGTAAGCTGAATTCATACCGCCGATGTCCATTGATTAAATGTTTCTTGGAAATCACTCCTCTTATCCCTATAGATATACTTATACTGCTGCCCATGACGTACACTTCACATCAATGTCTGTGGTTGCTCGAATTGCTTTATATTAAGCATGGAGAGTTAAGTCTATTGTTTCTCGGTGATTTCAGTTATTACGATTCATGAAGGCACATATGGGCCTTGCAAAGCCAAGCGCCAATTGAAAGGCTAGACTGATTCTTCTTGATTAGCAGATCGGCAAGAGAGCGAACCTTCCAGTGCTCAGCAGATTTGCTCCCGTCTATTTCTGCTATTCCGTACTCTTTTTCACATCTAGAGTGAAGCCCTTATAGCGGGAGAATAAATGAGGTCTTCTATGCTGGCGTCGTGAATAGAGAGGTTGAACTGGTCTCTCGATTTCATCTCTATGGGGATTAGAACCTCGCTTGAGTTACCTAATACGCTATCGCATATCAGTTTTGTTCAAGAGAAAACATCGCGATTGCTAGGTAGCTACCGGTTACCCAAATTTTTACTTGAGAAAGATGGTGGTTTCATCTTCCTCGTTACATCGAAATATAGGTTTATTTAAGATTTTAGAGGCTTTCGTTGGTAAGTATTGAGGTAGTTTGAATATCTGGGCGATAACAATGAGGAGGTAGATAAAATGTATAAACAGATGCCTTTGTGGATAACTGTGTGCGTAATTGGTGTAAAGGATGTGCTTATATCAGGTATAAAAAATAAGTTCATTTTTATTGAAGAAAGCCCTTGCACAAAAGATTTGGCTCCCTATAATGCGCTCCCACTGACACGGCAAACGGCGCTACTTAGCGAAGCGAGTAGGCAAGCTGGTCGAGTCAAGGTAACAAGCGGTTCAAGTTTTTAAGCCGGTGGTTACAGCGCGATAGCGCAGTAATTAACCATTTAAAAATCTTTTGAAAAAAGCGCTTGACGCCAACATCGGGAAGTGTAGAATACGCATCCCTAAGCCGACGGCCCAGCGCTAACGGCGGCATCCAAAAGTAAGGATGCATGCTCTTTAACAAGATAAAACAAGAAATCTGTGTGGACACTCACAGGTATTGAGTTAATCGAAAACGATTTAAATCTCAATGCAATGATGAGAGTCCATAGCAATATGTACAAACATGTAAGTGATTCTTCCGAGTCATTTATGTGAATCAGAATTCATTGAGTCGCTTCCTTTTGAATAAAGAGTGGAGCACAAAAACTTTTAATTGAAGAGTTTGATCATGGCTCAGATTGAACGCTGGCGGCAGG
>NZ_JAKEVI010000011.1:0-1063 GCF_022398495.1 Shewanella sp. Isolate8
TCGGAATCGCTAGTAATCGTAGATCAGAATGCTACGGTGAATACGTTCCCGGGCCTTGTACACACCGCCCGTCACACCATGGGAGTGGGCTGCACCAGAAGTAGATAGCTTAACCTTCGGGAGGGCGTTTACCACGGTGTGGTTCATGACTGGGGTGAAGTCGTAACAAGGTAGCCCTAGGGGAACCTGGGGCTGGATCACCTCCTTACCTATACGATGATTTAATAGTTGTTGAGTGTTCACACAGATTACTTGATAGAAAGATAGAGCAAAGATATACACGTCTATTTAGACGCTGTTAATTTGTTTCAGCGCTAGGCGTTTAAGTTACGAACGAAAGAATGTAGATAACTACATGATTGAGTGAGTAATGAAAAACAACAACGCGATGGAACAAAGAAACAAGTATAAATGGGTCTGTAGCTCAGCTGGTTAGAGCGCACCCCTGATAAGGGTGAGGTCGGTGGTTCAAGTCCACTCTGACCCACCAATTCTTCGTTGATTCTGCGTTATGTATTTCGTCGTTTAGCAGGCTAAACGTCCTCAATACATGCCTTATTTCAACTCGAATTGGCAATGGTATACTTTGTTCGCTGCATGTAATGGGGCTATAGCTCAGCTGGGAGAGCGCCTGCCTTGCACGCAGGAGGTCTGCGGTTCGATCCCGCATAGCTCCACCATTTGCTCTTAAAGAGAGCATGCAGTTTAGGTTAGAGATGCCAAAGATAAATGCAGAATTTATCTTTGGCTTTTTTAAGCCCGGTCGAAATCGTTCCATACGATTTTCGACACTTCCACCATCCGTGGAGGTCGCTCTTTAAAAATTTGGAAAGCTGATAGTAATAACCGAAAGGTTATTGCGAAAATAATTGAGTTCTCAAAACACACTTTAATCAAGTGACTTGAGTATTCTTTTGGCGAAAGTTGAAACCATTAGTTGCGATGCAACTCAGATGAAACTCATTTGGGTTGTATGGTTAAGTGACTAAGCGTATACGGTGGATGCCTTGGCAGTCAGAGGCGATGAAGGACGTAGTAACTTGCGAAAAGCGTTGGCGAGCTA
>NZ_JAKEVI010000012.1:0-976 GCF_022398495.1 Shewanella sp. Isolate8
TTCTTTTCCTAAGGGTACTTAGATGTTTCAGTTCCCCTCGTTCGCCTCATTAAGCTATGTATTCACTTAATGATGACAGCTTATGCTGCCGGGTTTCCCCATTCGGACATCGTTAGCTCAAATGCTTGTTACTAGCTCGCCAACGCTTTTCGCAAGTTACTACGTCCTTCATCGCCTCTGACTGCCAAGGCATCCACCGTATACGCTTAGTCACTTAACCATACAACCCAAATGAGTTTCATCTGAGTTACATCGCAACTAATGGTTTCAACTTTCGCCAAAAGAATACTCAAGTCACTTGATTAAAGTGTGTTTTGAGAACTCAATTATTTTTCGCAATAACCTTTCGGTTATTACTATCAGCTTTCCAAATTTTTAAAGAGCGGGCTTAAAAAAGCCAAAGATAAATTCTGCATTTATCTTTGGCATCTCTAACCTAAACTGCATGCTCTCATCAAAGAGCAAATGGTGGAGCTATGCGGGATCGAACCGCAGACCTCCTGCGTGCAAGGCAGGCGCTCTCCCAGCTGAGCTATAGCCCCATTACATGCAGCGAGAATATACGTTTAATACCTAATCTTTCCGTAGAAAGATTGGTGGGTCAGAGTGGACTTGAACCACCGACCTCACCCTTATCAGGGGTGCGCTCTAACCAGCTGAGCTACAGACCCAACGTCATTCTCTATCTTCTATCAAGTAATCTGTGTGAACACTCAACAAATATCAATCAATCGTATAGGTAAGGAGGTGATCCAGCCCCAGGTTCCCCTAGGGCTACCTTGTTACGACTTCACCCCAGTCATGAACCACACCGTGGTAAACGCCCTCCCGAAGGTTAAGCTATCTACTTCTGGTGCAGCCCACTCCCATGGTGTGACGGGCGGTGTGTACAAGGCCCGGGAACGTATTCACCGTAGCATTCTGATCTACGATTACTAGCGATTCCGACTTCATGGAGTCGAGTTGCAGACTCCAA
>NZ_JAKEVI010000013.1:0-665 GCF_022398495.1 Shewanella sp. Isolate8
AATTTCTTTTCCTAAGGGTACTTAGATGTTTCAGTTCCCCTCGTTCGCCTCATTAAGCTATGTATTCACTTAATGATGACAGCTTATGCTGCCGGGTTTCCCCATTCGGACATCGTTAGCTCAAATGCTTGTTACTAGCTCGCCAACGCTTTTCGCAAGTTACTACGTCCTTCATCGCCTCTGACTGCCAAGGCATCCACCGTATACGCTTAGTCACTTAACCATACAACCCAAATGAGTTTCATCTGAGCTGCATCGCAACTAATGGTTTCAACTTTCGCCAAAAGAATACTCAAGTCACTTGATTAAAGTGTGTTTTGAGAACTCAATTATTTTCGCAATAACCTTTCGGTTATTACTATCAGCTTTCCAAATTTTTAAAGAACAAGCATCGTCGCTCGGACGTGCCACTCGCTCTAACAAGAACAAGTTATCTGTGTGAACACTCAACAAATATCAATCAATCGTATAGGTAAGGAGGTGATCCAGCCCCAGGTTCCCCTAGGGCTACCTTGTTACGACTTCACCCCAGTCATGAACCACACCGTGGTAAACGCCCTCCCGAAGGTTAAGCTATCTACTTCTGGTGCAGCCCACTCCCATGGTGTGACGGGCGGTGTGTACAAGGCCCGGGAACGTATTCACCGTAGCATTCTGATCTACGA
>NZ_JAKEVI010000014.1:0-614 GCF_022398495.1 Shewanella sp. Isolate8
GTTTCCCCATTCGGACATCGTTAGCTCAAATGCTTGTTACTAGCTCGCCAACGCTTTTCGCAAGTTACTACGTCCTTCATCGCCTCTGACTGCCAAGGCATCCACCGTATACGCTTAGTCACTTAACCATACAACCCAAATGAGTTTCATCTGAGCTGCATCGCAACTAATGGTTTCAACTTTCGCCAAAAGAATACTCAAGTCACTTGATTAAAGTGTGTTTTGAGAACTCAATTATTTTCGCAATAACCTTTCGGTTATTACTATCAGCTTTCCAAATTTTTAAAGAACAAGCATCGTCGCTCGGACGTGCCACTCGCTCTAACAAGAACAAGTTATCTGTGTGAACACTCAACAAATATCAGTCAATCGTATAGGTAAGGAGGTGATCCAGCCCCAGGTTCCCCTAGGGCTACCTTGTTACGACTTCACCCCAGTCATGAACCACACCGTGGTAAACGCCCTCCCGAAGGTTAAGCTATCTACTTCTGGTGCAGCCCACTCCCATGGTGTGACGGGCGGTGTGTACAAGGCCCGGGAACGTATTCACCGTAGCATTCTGATCTACGATTACTAGCGATTCCGACTTCATGGAGTCGAGTTGCAGACTCCAA
>NZ_JAKEVI010000015.1:0-546 GCF_022398495.1 Shewanella sp. Isolate8
TCGGAATCGCTAGTAATCGTAGATCAGAATGCTACGGTGAATACGTTCCCGGGCCTTGTACACACCGCCCGTCACACCATGGGAGTGGGCTGCACCAGAAGTAGATAGCTTAACCTTCGGGAGGGCGTTTACCACGGTGTGGTTCATGACTGGGGTGAAGTCGTAACAAGGTAGCCCTAGGGGAACCTGGGGCTGGATCACCTCCTTACCTATACGATGATTTAATAGTTGTTGAGTGTTCACACAGATAACTTGTTCTTGTTAGAGCGAGTGGCACGTCCGAGCGGCGATGCTTGTTCTTTAAAAATTTGGAAAGCTGATAGTAATAACCGAAAGGTTATTGCGAAAATAATTGAGTTCTCAAAACACACTTTAATCAAGTGACTTGAGTATTCTTTTGGCGAAAGTTGAAACCATTAGTTGCGATGCAACTCAGATGAAACTCATTTGGGTTGTATGGTTAAGTGACTAAGCGTATACGGTGGATGCCTTGGCAGTCAGAGGCGATGAAGGACGTAGTAACTTGCGAAAAGCGTTGGCGAGCTA